>NZ_JBHZQU010000001.1:659780-698219 GCF_042867205.1 Sphingomonas sp. NCPPB 2930
GCCGTATGACTGGCCGCCTGCCGCGCGGTCGCGCCGACCATCAGCACCGCCAGATCGGGCGGCAACACCGTCAGTTCAGTATCCCGATCGAATCTGTTGAAGCTGAGATCCAAAAGCGCCATCCATATTGTGGGTCGGCCCTCCTGTTACTGGACGGGTATGAAAGCCGGGTAAAGGCCCATCGCATTGGCCCCGTTTTTCAGGCCCCTGTCACCCCTTTCCCCATCGGTTGCCCCGATTTTTTGCATGCCCGGCCGGAAAGGCGTATGGGAGCGCGATGGAGCAGATGGTGGATTTCCAGCTTGGGGGCGATCCCCGGGCGCGTCGGATCGTGGTGGCGATGTCGGGCGGGGTCGACAGTTCGGTCGTCGCCGCGCTGGCCCATGCCACGGGGGCCGAGACGATCGGCGTCACCCTCCAGCTCTACGATCATGGCGAGGCGGTCGGCCGCGCCGGGGCCTGTTGCGCAGGCCGCGACATCCGCGACGCGCGCGCGGTGTGCGACCGGCTGGGCATCGCGCATTACGTCTTCGACCATGAGAACAGCTTCCGTACCCAGGTGGTCGATCGCTTCGCCGACGAATATCTGGCCGGGCGCACCCCGATCCCTTGCGTCCAGTGCAATATGGGGCCGAAATTCACCGACCTGCTGGCCCTTGCGCGCGATCTGGGCGCCGACTGCCTGGCGACCGGCCATTATGTCCGCCGGGTCGAAGGCGCGAGCGGCGCGGAGCTGCATCGCGGGGCCGATCCGGCGCGCGACCAGAGCTATTTCCTGTTCGCCACCACCCAGGCCCAGCTGGACTTCCTGCGCTTCCCGCTCGGCGCGCTGCCCAAGTCGCGGGTGCGCGAGATCGCGGCCGAACTGGGCCTCGGCGTCGCGGCCAAGCCCGACAGCCAGGATATCTGCTTCGTCCCCGACGGCGATTATGCGGGCCTGGTCCGCAAGCTGCGCCCCGAGGCCGATACGCGCGGCGACATCGTCGACCTGTCGGGCACCAAGCTGGGCGAGCATCGCGGCCTGATCCACTATACGGTCGGCCAGCGGCGCGGACTGGAGATCGGCGGCAGCCCCGAGCCGCTCTATGTCGTCCGGCTGGAGCCCGACACCCGGCGCGTCGTCGTCGGCCCGCGCGCGGCGCTGGCGGTGGAGGCGGCGCGGCTGAGCGGGATGAACATCCTCGGCCCGCTCGACGGCCCGCTCTTCGCCAAGGTCCGCTCAATGGCCAAGCCGGTGCCCGCGCGCATGGTCGGCGACCGGCTGGTCTTCGACGCGCCCGAATATGGCGTGTCGCCGGGCCAGGCGGCGGTGCTGTACGACGGCGACCGGGTGCTCGGCGGCGGCTGGATCGCCGAGACCGAGGCGGCACGCATCGCCGCCTGACGCGTTTATCGGGTCATGACCGGGCCAAGCATCGAAGACCTCCGCCGCCAGATGGACGCCGCCGCCGAACGCCTCGACTTCGAGGAGGCGCGGGCGCTTCGCGACCGGATCAACCTGCTGCGCGGCGGGGCGGAGGATATCAGCGTCGACACCAGCGGCCTGACCCGCCAGCAGCCCGGCGCGATGGGCCTGGGCACCAGCCAGTCCCGCCCCGAACGCCCCAAAGACTGGGTGCCGCCCAAAAAGCCCGACCCGATGACCAAAGGACGCGGGCGGCGACAGGGTTGAAGGCGGGCGGGGCGGCCGATCCAGCCTGCGCGACATCCGCCTTTAATCCATCAAACCGTCCGCCAACCACCGGATCGCCCGGTTCCGCTTGTCGCGCTGCGCGGGCGAACATATATCGAACACATGGCGCAACTCGACACCCGTGAGAAGCTGGCGATCCTGGCGGATGCCGCGAAATACGATGCCTCCTGCGCCTCGTCGGGCACGTCCAAGCGCAACAGTCGCGACGGCAAGGGGATCGGCTCGACCGAGGGCATGGGCATCTGCCACGCCTATGCGCCCGATGGCCGCTGCATCTCGCTGCTCAAGATCCTGCTGACCAACAGCTGCATCTTCGACTGCCATTATTGCATCAACCGCAAATCCTCCAATGTCCGCCGCGCGCGGTTCACCGCGCAGGAGGTGGTGAACCTCACCCTCGCCTTCTACCGGCGCAATTATATCGAGGGGCTGTTCCTCTCGTCGGGCATCATCAAATCGTCCGACTACACGATGGAGCAGATCGTCGAGGTCGCGCGGAGCCTGCGCGAGGATCATGGCTTTCGCGGCTATATCCATCTGAAGACCATTCCCGACGCCGATCCCGAACTGGTGCGGCTGGCGGGGGTCCATGCCGACCGCGTATCGATCAATGTCGAGCTGCCGACCGTGGGCGGGCTCCGCCGCCTCGCGCCCGAAAAGGACGCCGCTCGGATCGAAGGCGCGATGGCCGATGTGAAGACCGCGATCGAGGACCGGGCGGACGCCTCCAAACGCTACAAGTCCGCCCCCGGCTTCGCGCCCGCCGGCCAGTCGACGCAGATGATCGTCGGCGCCGATGCCGCCACCGACCGCGACATCGTCGGGCGCGCGGCGACGCTCTACGATCGCTTCCGGCTGCGCCGCGTCTATTATTCGGCGTTCAGCCCGATCCCCGACGCCTCGGCCGTCCTGCCGCTCCAGCGCCCGCCGCTGATGCGCGAGCACCGGCTGTACCAGTCCGACTGGCTGATGCGCTTCTACGACTATCGCCCCCATGAGGTGGCCGCCGCCGCCGACGAGGCGACGGGCATGCTGCCGCTGGACATCGATCCCAAGCTCGCCTGGGCGCTCAAATTCCGCCAGCATTTCCCGGTCGATGTGAACCGCGCCCCGCGCGAGATGCTGCTGCGCGTACCGGGGCTGGGGGTGAAGGCGGTGGACCGGATCATCGCCACCCGCCAATGGCGCAGGCTGCGGCTGGAGGATGTCGGGCGGCTGACCGTCTCGATCGCCAAGCTGCGCCCCTTCCTGATCGCCGAGGACTGGCGCCCGGTCGCGCTGGCCGAGCGGGCGGACCTGAAGCCGCTGGTCAAGCCGCGCGGCAAGCAGCTCGAACTCTTCGGCTGAGTGAGAGTGATTCGCGGGTGAAACGCGCGTCGCGTTTCGCCGTTGGTCGCGCGAAGGAGACAAGGCCATGGCCACCGCCGACATCTATGCCGATCTGAAGCGCGACCACGACAAGCAGCGGGAAATGCTCAAGGAACTCGCCGAGTTGAAGGGCGATGGAGCCAAGCGCAAGAAGCTGTTCGAGGCGTTCCGCATCGAAATCCAGAGCCACGCCGCCGCCGAGGAGGAGTCGCTCTATGCGACCATGCTGGGCGAACCCGAACTGCGCGACGATGCCCGCCATTCGGTGTCCGAGCATAAGGAGATCGACGATCTGCTCGGCGAAATGATGGACCTCGACTTCGCCTCGGACGAGTGGGAGTCCAAATTCTTCCACATGCGCCATCGCTATGAGCATCATATCGACGAGGAAGAGGAAGAGATGTTCCCGGCCGCCGAAAAGGAACTGGACGACGCGACCGAAAAGAAGCTCGCCGAAATCTACGAGGAGCGCAAACCCATCGAGGCGAAGGAGGCCAAGGCCAATCCGCCGGGCGGAGACGAGCGCGATTGATCGGGAGCGACCCTCATCCTCCCCGCCACGGGGCGGATTGACGCGCGATGCGCATCATAACCCTTTCTGCCCCCGATGATTTCGACGCGTGGCGGGACGCGGCGCGTGGCCTGATCGCCGACGCCGTGCCGCCCGATCAGGTCGTTTGGCAGGTCGGCGAGCAGACCGCCGACCTGTTCGGCGCCGTCGCGGAGGAGAGGCCGACCAGCCCCGCGCCGCGCTTCACGGTATCGCGCGGCTTTATCGACCTCGCGCGTAGCGTCATCCTGTCGCACGATCCGGAGCGTTTCGCGCTGCTCCACACCGCGCTCGACCGGCTGCGACGGCAACCCCGGCTGATCGAGGATCAGGCCGATCCGCTGGTCCGCCGCCTCGACCGGCTCGCCAAGGCGGTGCGGCGCGACATCCACAAGATGCGCGCCTTCCTGCGCTTCCGCGAGACCGAGGATGACGACGGCCCGCGCTATGTCGCCTGGTTCGAGCCCGAACATCATATCGTGCGCGCCAATGCGGCCTTCTTCGTCAACCGCTTCACGACGATGCGCTGGTCGATCCTGACGCCGGAGGTGTCGCTCCACTGGGACGGCAAGACGCTCGCCGAGGGGCCGGGCGCCAGCAAGGCCGACGCGCCCGAGGGCGATCCGACCGAGGCGGTGTGGAAGACCTATTATGCCAGCATCTTCAACCCCGCCCGCGTGAAGATCGGTGCCATGCTGAAGGAGATGCCGCGCAAATACTGGAAAAACATGCCGGAAACCGCGTTGGTCCCGCAACTGATCGCAGGCGCGCAGGCACGGGAGACGGGCATGATCGACACCGCCAGGGTGGATGTACGGACCGGACGCGGCGGCAATGCGCAGGCGGCCTGGGCGGCGCTGCGCGACGAGGCGATGGGCTGCACCCGCTGCCCGCTCTACGCACCCGCCACCCAGACGGTGTTCGGCGAAGGCCCGGTCGACGCGCCCCTGATGTTCGTCGGCGAGCAGCCGGGCGACCAGGAGGATCTGGCGGGCCGCCCCTTTGTCGGTCCTGCCGGACAGGTGTTCGACCGCGCGGTGGCGGAGGCGGGGATCGACCGCGCGCGGGCCTATGTCACCAACGCGGTCAAGCATTTCAAATTCGAGCCACGCGGCAAGCGGCGTATCCACAGCTCGCCCAATGCGGGGGAGATCCAGGCGTGCCGCTGGTGGGTCGAGCAGGAACGCCTGCTGATCCAGCCACAGGTGACGGTCGCGCTGGGCGCGACGGCGGCGCGCTCGCTGTTCGGCAAGGCGATGACGATCGGACGCGAACGGGGCAAGGCGCTGACCCTGCCCGGTGGCGGAACCGCGTTTATCACCGTCCACCCCAGCTATCTGCTCCGCCTGCCCGATCCGGCGGCGAAGGAGGTGGAATATGCGCGCTTCGTCGAGGATCTGAGGCTGGCGGCGGGGGCGTTGTCGTCCTGACGAAATGCGACCGAACGACGGTCCTTAAAGTCGCGACAGGGTCACATCGTGCGCGGGTCCGGCCCGATCCGCCCCTCGGCATCGTCCAGCGCGTCGATCGCGGCCATGTCCTCGTCGTCCAGCGTCAGTTCGGTCGCGGCGAAATTGTCCGCCATGTGCGCCGCATCCGCCGCCTTGGGAATCACCGACAGGCCATGCGCCAGATGCCAGGCGAGCACCACCTGCGCCGCCGAGCGACCATGTTTGTCCGCAATGGCGACGATCTCGGGCGTCTTCAGCAGTTCGCCGCCCTGCCCCAGCGGGCTCCAGCTCTGGGTCACGATGCCCTTGGCTTGGTGATAGGCGCGCGCCTCGCGCTGCTGGAAGCGGGGGTGGAGCTCGATCTGGTTGACCGCGGGCACCACACCCGTCGCCGCGATGATGCGGTCGAGATGCTCGGGCAGGAAGTTCGACACGCCGATCGACCTGGCCTTGCCCGCCTCGCGAAGCGCGATCAGGCTTTGCCATGCCTCGACATAGGCGTCCTCGGCGGGGACGGGCCAGTGGATCAAATAGAGGTCGACCGCCTCGACGCCGAGCAGCGCCAGGCTCTCGTCCAGCGCCGCTTCGGCATCGCGGTGGCGGTCGTTCCACAGCTTGGTGGTCAGGAACACGTCCGCATCGCGAAGACCGTCGCCCACGCCGCGCTCATTGCCATAAAGGGCGGCGGTGTCGACCAGACGATAGCCGGTATCGAGCCCGCGCCGCACCACCAGCGCGACCTGCGAATCCGGGATCTGATAGGTGCCCAGCCCGATTTGCGGCATGGTGCGATCGTCGTTCAGGGTCAACATCGTCATGCGTCCCAAACCGGCCGCACGCCCATGCGGTTCCGATTGACCCTGCCCCGCCAATCGCGCAAGTCGCTGGCCCCATGGTCGAACAACTTCTTTCCGCACTGGCGAGCTTCGCCATCTGGGTCATCTCGTCGGGCGGCTATCTGGGCATCATGCTGCTGATGGCGATCGAGAGCGCGTGCATTCCGCTGCCCTCCGAGATCATCATGCCCTTTGCGGGCTATCTGGTGTCGACCGGCCAGTTCAACCTCTATCTCGCCGCGACGGCGGGGGCGCTGGGGTGCAATCTGGGTTCGATCGTCGCCTATGAGATCGGCAAGCGCGGCGGGCGGCCGGTCGCGGAGCGCTGGGGCAAGTATCTGCTGATCGGGCCGGGCGAGCTGGACGCGGCGGATCGGTTCTTCGCGCGATATGGCTCGATCGCGGTGATGATCGGGCGGCTGTTGCCGGTGATCCGCACCTTCATCGCCTTTCCGGCGGGGGTGGCGCGGATGCCGCTCGTGCCGTTCCACCTCTATACCTTTCTCGGCAGCTGGCCCTTCTGCCTGGTCCTCGCGATCGTCGGGCGCGAGCTGGGCGAGAAATGGGATTCCGACCCGCGCGTGAAGGCGTTCTTTCACCGGGCCGATCTGGCGATCGGGATCGTCCTGGTCCTGCTGGTCGGCTTCTATGTCTGGCACCGGGTGCGCGGACTGAAGCGCGCGCAGGACTGAACCAGCCACAGGGCGAGCGGGATCGCGACCGCCGCCCATAGATAAAGGCCGTTCCAGCTCGTCCATCCCCACCATTCAGAGGGGATGGTGCGCAGGTCGCCGAAGCGGAACCGCAGCTGGATCACCGCCTGCCACCAGGCCCAGCGATAGCCGGGCGGCGCGAAGATCTCCGCCGCCGCGATGGTCAGGTTGATCGCGACCGAACCGATCAGCAGCACCGCCAGCCCGACGCGCTGCCATCCGGCCCGCGCCATCGCCCAGACGGGTGCCAGCCCCAGCGCCGCCACGCCCGCCAGCGGCATCGCATGGCGCGGCCCGGTGGCATTGCCGCCGTCCCAATAGACATAGGCCGCGTTGACCAGCAGCGCGACGACCGCCACCCCGGCCGCCGCCAGCGCGATCCCGCGCGTCGCCCGCTCCTCCCCCAGCCGCCACAGGCCGACCGGCGCGACCAGCAGCACCGGCGCCACCCAGAACAGCCCGCGCGTCGGCCAGACCAGAATCTCGCGCAGCACCGCCAGGCGCGGCACGGTCAGCCCGAACAGCCCCTGATTCATCCCCTCGAACCCGACCACGCCCGAATAGCCGATGCGGAACAGCGTCCCGAAGGCGAAGAGATTATAGGCGGCAAGCGGCAACAGCCCCGCCGCCCCCGCGACGATCAGCGGCAGCAGCGCCCTGGGCGTCGCGCGATACCTCCACACCGCCCACAGCCCGATGACCGATCCCGCCAGCACCGCCTGATACTCGACCACCACCGCCCAGCCGAGCGCCAGCCCCGCCGCCGCCATCCACCGTCCGCCACCACGCGCGACACCGGCCAGAGCGATGACGAACAACGCCGCGACCGCCGCATGGCCCAGCAAGGTGGTGGAATAACCCCAGATCGGCGTCCCCAGCGCATAGCCCAGCGCCGCGAACAGCGCCGCCCCCGCGCCGCCGGTCAGCGTCAGCGCCAGATCGAACAGCAGCACCGCCGCGATGGCGGTCAGCAGCGCCGATCCGGTCGCCGCCGCCACCCGCGTACGCAGCTTCAGATAGGCGACGAAGCCGGGGTCGACCGAACTCGGTATATGCCGCCCCGCGCGGTCGCCGGTGACGAGGTCGGTGATCGCCACGGCGGGCAAGGCCATCAGGGTCATGCCCGGCGCCTTGTCGAGATAGGCATGGGCGCCGAACTGCGCCTTGTCGATGGTCAGCGGCGCGAAGGGATCGATGGTCGCGGTGCCGTTCTCGACCATGCGGATCGCGGCGAACAGCCGGGTGGCGTTGTTGGGATTGAACTCCCACGACCCGAACCAGGCACAGCTCAGCCAGACCAGCAGGAACAGGCCGATCCGAATCCTCCCCAAGCCCCGCGTCCGCGCCATATCGTCTCCGCCGCCTGTCGTGGCCGGGCGGTATCGGGGCCGCGCGTGTCAGGCAAGCGTCGTTACGATCCAGGCCCGATCGGCAGCGAGGTGGTCGACTTGATCTCCGACAGCGCGACGGTGGAGTTGATTTCCTGCACCCCCGGCAGGTTGGACAGCCGCTCGAAGAACAGCCGTTCATAGGATTCGATATCGGCTGCCACGATGCGCAGCATGAAGTCGACCGACCCCATCAGCACATGGCATTCCATCACCTCGGGCACCTCGCGGATCGCGGCGGCGAATTCGTCCAGATTGGCGCGGCCATGCGCATTGAGCTTCACCTGCGCGAAGATCTGCGCCTTCAGCCCGACCTTGGCCCGGTCGACCAGCGCGACGCGCCGCTTGATGATCCCATCCCGCTCCAGCCGGTCGATCCGGCGCCAGCAGGGCGAGGCCGACAGGCCGACCGCCTCGGCGATGGCGGCGGTGGATAGGCTAGCATCCTCCTGAAGCAAGGCGAGGATGCGGCGTTCCCAGATATCGAGATCGTGCGGCATAATCATTCCGATAAATCGCCTTACTAGGTCAATTCAACCGATCTTTCGTGTCCAAGCCCCCAAGATGGACCAGAAACACTTGGCCGGAGCCGCTAGATTGCTTTCCAACAGATCAAGGGAAGACCAACATGTCGCGCACCGCACCAGACGCCCACAGCCTGCCCCCCGAAGAGGTGGTGTCGTTCCACGACGCCGACACGGGGGCGAGCGGGGTCATCGTCCTCCATTCGACCGCGCTGGGCCCGGCGGCGGGCGGGTGCCGCGCCTGGCATTATGCCAGCGACCGCGCGGCGACCGTCGATGCGCTGCGCCTGGCCGAAGGAATGGCGCTGAAGAATGCGCTGGCCGACCTGCCCTTTGGCGGAGGCAAGGCCGTCATCCGGTTGCCGCAGGGCGATTTCGACCGGGCGGCGCTGTTCCGCGCCTTTGGACGGACGGTGCGCGAGTTGAAGGGACGCTATGTCACCGCCGAGGATGTCGGCACCTCGGTCGAGGATATGGGCATGGTCGCTCGGGAAACGCACCACGTCGCCGGGCTTCCCGCAAGCGGCGGGCGGCCGGGCGGCGATCCCTCGCCCTGGACCGCGCTGGGCGTCGCACAGGCGATGCAGGTCGCGGTCCGGCACCGGCTGGGCGCGGAACTGTCCGACGTGACCGTCGCGGTGCAGGGGCTGGGGCATGTCGGCTATGCGCTGTGCGAATTGCTGCACGAAATGGGTGCGCGGCTGATCGTCGCCGAACCGCGCAGCGAGGTGGCGGCGCGCGCCGCCGATCGCTTCGGCGCGATGGTGATGAGCAGCCGCGCGCTGCTGTCCGCGCGGGTCGATGTGCTGGCGCCTTGCGCGCTGGGGGCGGTGCTCGATGCCGAAACCGTGGCGGGGCTGCGCGCCAGCGTGGTGTGCGGCGCGGCGAACAACCAGCTGGCCAGCGAGGACATGGCCGACCGACTGGCCGAGCGCGACATCCTCTATGCCCCCGACTTCCTGGTCAATGCCGGGGGGATCATTAATGTCGCGGGCGAATATCTCGGCTGGCGCGCGCCCGACGTGCGCAAGCGGGTACAGGGCATCGCGCTGCGGATGGAGGAGACGCTGGCCCGTGCGGCACGCGACGGCGCCACCCCGCATCATGCCGCCCGCGCCATCGCGCAGGACCGCATCGCAAACGCCCCGCGCCAGGCGGTCGCGGCGTGACGATCGGGGGCGTCGACGGCGACGCCCCCGGTATCATTCCAATTCGAGGATGACCGCATCCACCGCCAGGCTGTCGCCGGTCCTGGCGGTGATGGTCTTGACGGTGCCGGTCTTGGCGGCGCGCAGGATGTTTTCCATCTTCATCGCCTCGACCACCGCCAGCGGCTGCCCCGCCTCGACCCTGTCGCCCTCGGCCACGTCGAGGCGGACGAGCAGGCCCGGCATCGGCGCGATCAGGAATTTGGACAGGTCGGGCGGCACCTTCTCGATCAGGTGCCGGGCGTAGGGCGCCGCGCGGGCCGGGAGGACGCGGATAATGTGGCTCGCCCCGCGTGTGGTCAGGCGAAAGCCGGTGCGGGTCCTGGCGATGCGGACGTGGAGGGTTTCGCCCCCCTCGTCCTCGACCGCGATCATCCGGTCGCCGGGTGTATAGGCGATGGCGAGGTCGAGTTCGGCACCATCGACGCTGATCCCATCGGTTGCGACGTGGACCGCATGGTCGACGCCCCCGATCCGCACCGTCCAGTCGGCGGGCGGTTGCAGCCGGTGGCCTAGCTGGCCGTCGATGCGTCGTGCCCGGTCCGCCTCGGCGGTGGCGGCGAAGGCGGCGATGGCGGCGAGGGTGCGGGTCAGATCCGCGCTTGCGGGTGCGCCGTGGAAGCCCTTGGGATATTCCTCGGCGATGAAGCCGGTCGTGAGCGCGCCCGCGCGGAAACGCGGATGCTGCATCAGCGCGGAGACGAAGTCGATATTCGTCCCCGGCCCGACGATCTCGAACGCGTCGAGGGCTGCGATCTGCGCGTCGATCGCGGCTTCGCGGGTGGGGGCCCAGGTGACCAGCTTGGCGATCATGGGGTCGTAGAACATGCTGACCTCGCCGCCCTCGGCGACGCCGTCGTCGACGCGGACGCGGACGTCGTCATCGGCCTGCTCGGCGGGCGGGTTGTAGCGGACCAGCCGCCCGGTCGAGGGCAGGAAGCCGCGATACGGGTCCTCGGCATAGACGCGGTTCTCGATCGCCCAGCCGGTCAGCGTCACATCGTCCTGGCCGAACGCCAGCGGCTCGCCTGCCGCGACGCGGATCATCTGCTCGACCAGATCGAGCCCGGTGATCTCCTCGGTGACGGGATGCTCGACCTGGAGCCGGGTGTTCATCTCAAGGAAGTAGAAGCTCTCACCCGTCGGATCGGCGCCCGAGACGATCAGCTCGACGGTGCCCGCCGAATAATAGCCCACCGCCCGGGCCAGCGCGACCGCCTGCTCGCCCATGGCGCGGCGCATCGCGGGGGTGACGAAGGGCGACGGGGCTTCCTCGACCACCTTCTGGTGGCGGCGCTGGACCGAGCATTCGCGCTCGCCGAGATAGACGATATTGCCGTGCTGGTCGCCCAGCACCTGGATCTCGATATGGCGGGGGGACTCGATGAACTTCTCGATGAAGACGCGGTCGTCGCCGAAGCTGGCCAGCCCCTCGCGCTTGGTCGCCTCGAAGCCCTCGCGCACATCCGCTTCCGACCAGGCGAGTCGCATGCCCTTGCCGCCGCCACCGGCTGACGCCTTCATCATGACGGGAAAGCCGATGTCGGTCGCGATGCGCACCGCCTCCTCGGTATCGGCGATCTCGCCCAGATAGCCGGGGACGACATTGACGCCCGCCGCCTTGGCGAGCTTCTTCGACTCGATCTTGTCGCCCATCGCGGCGATGGCGTTCGGCGGCGGGCCGATAAAGGCGACGCCCGCCTCGGCACAGGCGCGTGCGAAGCTCTCGCGCTCGGACAGGAAGCCGTAGCCGGGATGGATGGCATCCGCGCCCGTCGCCTTGGCGGCCGCGAGGATCAGCTCGGCCTTGAGATAGCTTTCGGCGGCGGGTGCGGGGCCGAGGCGCATCGATTCATCGGCCAGCCGGACATGGGGTGCGCCCGCATCGGCGTCGGAATAGACCGCGACCGTGGCGATGCCCATGGCCCTCGCGGTGCGGATCACCCGGCACGCGATTTCCCCGCGATTGGCGATCAGGATTTTCTGGAACACGGGGTTACCTCTCCTTTTATGTCGTTGGTCCGTGTCGCCTGTTCCCCGGCGAAGGCCGGGGAACAGTTTCCAAGACGCTGATGGCGCGCCGTGCCGCCTCGGGGGGAGGCCTCTGCCACGCGCCATCGATGGTTCACTGCCACTGGGTCCCGGCCTTCGCCGGGAAACAGGGCGGTGGAAGCCTCACTCCGCCGCTTCCAATTCCACCTTGCACTCCGCCGCCATGGGGGTGAGCCCCAGCCGGGCGAAGAGTGCGGCATCCTTGTCGTCGCCCGCATTGCCCGCGGTCAGCAGCTTGTCGCCGGTGAAGATCGAATTGGCCCCCGCCAGGAAGCACAAGGCCTGGGTCGCATCCGACATGCTCTCGCGCCCCGCCGACAGCCGGACCATCGAATGCGGCATGGTGATACGCGCGACCGCAACGGTGCGAACGAATTCGATATCGTCGATCTTGGCGAGCGGCGTGTCGGCCAGCATATCGCCCAGGACCGTGCCCTTGACCGGCACCAGCGCGTTCACCGGCACGCTGCCCGGATGCACCGGCAGGGTGGCGAGCGCATGGATGAAGCCGACCCGGTCGCCGCGCGTCTCGCCCATGCCGACGATGCCGCCGCAACACACGTTGATGCCGGCATCGCGGACATGCTCCAGCGTCTCCAACCGCTCGCCGAAGCTGCGCGTGGTGATGACGTCGCCATAACGCTCGGGCGAGGTGTCGATATTGTGGTTGTAATAGTCGAGCCCCGCCTCGGCCAGCGTCTGCGCCTGTGCATCGGTGAGCATGCCCAGCGTCATGCAGGTTTCCATGCCCATGGCGCGCACGCCCTTCACCATCTCGACGATGGCGGGCATGTCGCGGTCCTTGGGATTGCGCCAGGCCGCGCCCATGCAGAAGCGCGTCGAACCGTGATCCTTGGCCTGCGCCGCCGCCTGTAGCACGGCGCGCGGGTCCATCAGCTTGGTCGCCTTCAGACCGGTATCGGCATGCGCCGACTGGCTGCAATAGCCGCAATCCTCGGGGCAGCCGCCGGTCTTGATCGACAGCAGCGTCGACAACTGAACCTGATCGGCGGCATGATGCGCGCGGTGGACCTCGGCCGCGCGGAACAGCAGCTCGGTGAAGGGCAGGTCGAACAGTGCGGCGATCTCGGCGCGGGTCCAGTCGGTGCGCGGGGTTGCCATCTCGGCGCTCAGCGCGGTGGTCGTCGTCATCACGTGTCGTCCTGTCATTCGCCCGTTTCCGGCGGCATGTTATGGCCCAGCAGCCTCAGCACATCCTCGGCCGCCTTCACAAGATTGGTGCCGGGGCCGAAAATCGCCTGCACCCCGGCATCGTAGAGCGCCTGATAATCCTGCGCGGGAATAACGCCACCCGCGATGACCTTGATATCGGCGCGGCCCGCGTTGCGAAGATGGCCGATCAGTTCGGGGATCAGCGTCTTGTGGCCCGCCGCCAGGCTGGAGGCGCCGACGACATCGACATCGCGGTTGAGCGCGACCTGCGCGGCTTCCTCCGGCGTCTGGAACAGCGCGCCGGGCACAACCTCGAACCCCAGATCACCGAACATCGAGGAGACGAGGTTCGCGCCCCGATCATGCCCGTCCTGGCCCATCTTGGCGACGAACAACCGGGGGCGGCGGCCCAGGCGGCGCTCGACCGTCTCGACGCCGCGGATCAGGCGGGCCCAGCGTTCGTCCTCGCCGTAAGCGCCGCCGTACACGCCGGAGACCGGAGTCGGCTGGGTGCCGTAGCGGCCAAAGGCGTCCTCCAACGCGGCGGAAATCTCGCCCAAAGTCGCCCGCGCCCGTGCCGCCTCGACGGCGAGCGCGAGGAGGTTCGACCCCATTCCTCCCCCGGCGGGGGAGGTGGCATCGCAAAGCGATGACGGAGGGGTGTCGACGCTCGAGAGGGATGACACCCCTCCGTCAGCGGCTGACGCCGCTGCCACCTCCCCTTGCAGGGGAGGAATTTTGGCGGCGTCACGCAACGCATCGAGCGCCGAGCGGCACGCCGCCTCATCGCGCGCGGCCTTCACCGCCGTGATCCGCGCGACCTGGGCCCCGCGCACCGCATGATTGTCGATGTCGAGGATCTCGACCGGCGCCTCGTCGGCCAGCCGGTATGTGTTGACCCCGACGATCACATCCTCGCCCCGGTCGACCCTGGCGGCGCGGGCGGCGGACGCCTCCTCGATCATCGCCTTGGGCCAGCCCGCCGCGACCGCTTTCGCCATGCCGCCCTCGGCCTCGATCCGCTCGATCAGTTCCCAGGCGCCGTCGACCAGGCTCTGGGTCAGGCTCTCGACATAGTAACTGCCGCCGAGCGGATCGACGACCTTCGTCATCCCCGTTTCCTCCTGCAACACGATCTGCGTGTTGCGTGCGATCCGGGCGGAAAAGTCGGTGGGCAGCGCGATCGCCTCGTCCAGCGCATTGGTGTGAAGCGACTGGGTGCCGCCCAGCATCGCCGCCATCGCCTCGATGGTGGTGCGGATGACGTTGTTATACGGGTCCTGCTCGGTCAGCGACACGCCCGATGTCTGGCAATGGGTGCGCAGCATCTTGGAGCGCTCGTCCTTCGCGCCCAGCTGCGTCATCGCCCGGTGCCACAGCACGCGCGCCGCACGCAACTTGGCGACCTCCATGAAGAAGTTCATGCCGATCGCGAAGAAGAAGGACAGGCGGCCCGCAAACTTATCGATGTCGAGGCCCGAGGCCACGCCGTATTTCACATATTCCATGCCGTCGGCGATGGTGAAGGCCAGCTCCTGGAGCTGCGTCGCCCCGGCCTCCTGCATGTGATAGCCCGAGATCGAGATGCTGTTGAACTTCGGCATCTCGGCGGATGTATAGGCGAAGATGTCCGAGATGATCCGCATGCTCGGTTCGGGCGGATAGATATAGGTGTTGCGGACCATGAACTCCTTGAGGATGTCGTTCTGGATGGTCCCTTCCAGCTTGGAGCGGTGAACCCCCTGTTCCTCGGCCGCGACGATGAAGAAGGCCAGCACCGGGATCACCGCGCCGTTCATCGTCATGCTGACCGACATGGCATCGAGCGGAATGCCGTCGAACAGGATCTTCATATCCTCGACCGTGTCGATCGCGACGCCAGCCTTGCCCACGTCGCCCGTCACGCGGCTGTGGTCGCTGTCATAGCCCCGGTGGGTGGCCAGGTCGAAGGCGACCGACAGTCCCTTCTGCCCCGCCGCCAGGTTGCGGCGATAGAAGGCGTTCGATTCCTCGGCGGTCGAGAAGCCCGCATATTGCCGGATCGTCCAGGGGCGCCCCGCATACATGCTCGCCCGCACGCCCCGCGTGAACGGCGCAAAGCCCGGCAGGCCGGGGTCTTCCCGCACGTCGGCGGCGGTGTAGAGCGGCTTGACCGTAATCCCCTCGGGCGTCTGCCAGTCGAGGTCGCGCCCCTTCACCTCACGCGCGGCAAGGGCTTCCCAGTCTGACAGGTCAGGGCGTTCGGCCATCGGCCACTCCTCATCCATTCGTTACGCGCGCTACTTATTTTCTTTCACTAGAGCGAAATCATCATACGCGCGCAAGTCTTACCGCCCGAGGAACCGCGGCGGGCGCTTCTCGAAAAACGCCCGGCCGCCTTCCTCTCCGTCCAGTGACGCGCGGGCTCTCCGCTGGTCCTGTGCTTCCCGCGCGAGTGCTGCGGCATAGTCGCTCTCGAACCCGGCATGGAGCGCCCGGCGCATCAGGCCCAGCGCCACGCTCGGCCCCGCCGCCAGCCGTTCGGCCAGCGCCCAGGCCTCGGCATCGAGCGCATCGTCGGCGACGACCTTGTGGACCATACCCCAGTCGAGCGCCTTGGCCGCCCCCACCCGCTCGCCCAGCATCATCATCTCGGCGGCGCGGGCGCGGCCGATCAGGCGCGGCAGCATCCAGCTCGCCCCGCCATCGGAGACCATCCCGATATTGACGAAGGCGTGGAGGAAATAGGCGCTTTCGCTGGCGACGCAGAAATCGGCGGCGAGCGCCAGGCTGCACCCGATCCCTGCCGCCGCGCCGCGCACCGCGCTGACCACCGGGATGGGCAGGTCGGCGAGCGCCAGCATCACGGGGTTGTAATGGTCGACCAGCGCGCGGTGGACGGTGTCGGGGCCGACATCGCCGCCCGATATGTCCGCACCCGAGCAGAAGGCGCGCCCCTCGCCCGCGATCAGTATCGCGCGGGCGTCGCCCCTCTCCGCCAGCGCCGCCCGGATCGCATCGAACAGCGCGGGCGGCGCGGCATTCAGCCGATCGGGCCGGTCGAGCGTCAGGGCCAGAACGTCCCCCCGGCGCTCGGTGCGCAGCATGGCCTCGCTCAATGCCCCTCCTCCGGCGTTTCCATTAGTTCGACCAGCACGCCACCCATGTCGCGCGGGTGAAGGAAGACGACGGGCGTGCCATGCGCACCGATGCGCGGCTGGCCCAGCAGCGTCGCCCCCTTGGCCTGCAACGCGGCGACGGCGGCGGCCATGTCGGCGACCTCGAAGCACAGATGATGCTGGCCGCCCGCCGGGTTCTTCTTCAGGAAGTTGGCGATGGGGGAGGTTTCGTCTAGTGGCTGGATGAGCTCGATCTGCGTGTTGGGCGCATCGATGAAGCACACCCGCACGCCCTGCGGGGGCAGATCGAAGGGCGTGCCGATCGCGTCTGCGCCGAGAAGATGGCGATAGGTTTCGACCGTCTTCTCGATCAACGGCGTGGCGATGCCGATATGGTTGAGGCGGCCGAGGGTCATGCGCGCCTCCAGCCGGTTTGCAACTGGACAGCGCCAGCCCTCCCCCGCCCCCTCCCGCCTGCGGGAGGGGAGAGGCTTGGAGCGAGCGTGGTCCGCAAGCACGCCCCTCCCGCAGGCGGGAGGGGATGGGGGAGGGCTCCCCCCCTCGCGACCATCTCAGAGCGGCAGGTTGTCATGCTTCTTCCACGGGTTGGCCAGGTCCTTGTTGCGCAGCTTGCGCAGGCCCAGCGCGATGCGGCGGCGGGTGGAATGCGGCTGGATCACCTCGTCGACAAAGCCCTTCGACGCCGCCACGAACGGGTTGGCGAAGCGCGCCTCATATTCGGCGGTGCGCTCGGCGATCTCCTCGGGGGTGCGCCCCCGGAAGATGATCTCGACCGCGCCCTTGGCCCCCATCACCGCAATCTCGGCGGTCGGCCAGGCATAGTTGAGGTCGCCGCGCAAATGCTTGGACGCCATCACATCGTAGGCACCGCCATAGGCTTTCCGCGTGATGACGGTGATCTTCGGGACCGTCGCCTCGGCATAGGCGAAGAGCAGTTTCGCGCCATGCTTGATGATGCCGTTATGCTCCTGCGCGGTGCCGGGCAGGAAGCCGGGCACGTCGACAAAGGTCACGATCGGAATCTCGAACGCGTCGCAGAAGCGCACGAACCGCGCCGCCTTGCGACTGGCATTGATGTCGAGAACCCCCGCCAGCACCATCGGCTGGTTGGCGACGAAGCCGACCGTGCGCCCCTCGATCCGGCCGAAGCCGGTGATGATATTGGCGCCGTGCGCGGGTTGGACCTCGAAGAAATCGCCTTCGTCCACGACCTTGGCGATCAGCTCGTGCATGTCATAGGGCTGGTTGGCCGAAGCGGGGATCAGCGTGTCGAGGCTCTCCTCGATGCGGTCCCACGCATCCGCCGTCGGCCGCTCGGGTACGCCCTCGCGGTTGTTGGCGGGCAGGAAGTCGATGAAGTCGCGCGCCGCCAGCAGCGCCTCGATATCATCCTCGAACGCGACGTCGGCGACGCCGGTCTTGGTGGTGTGGGTCACCGCGCCGCCCAGCGCTTCCTGGGTCACCACCTCGTTGGTCACCGTTTTCACCACATCGGGACCGGTAACGAACATGTAGCTCGAATCCTTCACCATGAAGATGAAGTCGGTCATCGCCGGGCTATAGACCGCGCCGCCCGCGCAGGGGCCCATGATGAGCGAAAGCTGCGGGACCACGCCGCTGGCCAGCACATTGCGCTGGAACACCTCGGCATAACCGCCCAGCGACGCCACGCCCTCCTGGATGCGCGCGCCGCCGCTATCGTTGAGGCCGATGACGGGCGCGCCGACCTTCATCGCCATGTCCATGATCTTGCAGATCTTCTGGGCATGACGTTCGGACAGCGAGCCGCCAAAGACGGTGAAGTCCTGGCTGAAGACGAACACCAGCCGCCCGTTGATCGTGCCCGAACCCGTCACCACGCCGTCGCCGGGGACGATCTGTTCGGTCATGCCGAAGTCGGTGCAGTTATGCTCGACGAACATATCGAGCTCCTCGAAGCTCCCTTCGTCCAGCAGCACGTCGAGCCGCTCGCGCGCGGTCAGCTTGCCCTTGGCGTGCTGCGCGGCGACGCGCTTCTCGCCACCACCGGCCCGCGCGGCGGCGCGGCGGCGTTCCAGTTCGACCATCGTCGATGCCATGACCTCTCCTTGGGTTCTTTGCGCAGGCTTATGCCCGAGAGGCCGGGGGGATGGCAAATGCTCTGGCTTACGTTTTCGTAAGGGGGGAGGTTAGCGAACATCAGAGACCATGGCGTGTCGCCTTCCCTCCCCCAGCCCCTCCCGCCTGCGGGAGGGGAGAAGAAGAGGGATTCAATCGCGATATTCGCTCCCCCTCCCGCAGGCGGGAGGGGGTTGGGGGGAGGGTTGGAGTCTCACAGAGACCGTCGCCTGTGGCCTGCCCTCCCCCAACCCAGCTTCAGGTAAACGATGCGCCGCATCGTTTAGGTCATGCCGGGGGCATGACCGACCTGAAACTCGCTTGCGGGAGGGGAGTAGATAGGGTCAGATATCCAGCGCCCAACCATCCCGCCCCTTGGGGTCGAACGGCCCGCTCGGCACGAACCGCTCAGCCCCTGCCCGCAACCGCAACACGCTCCAGTCGCCGCGCCGGTCGACCGTCTCCAGCGCGCAGCCGCACGCTTCATAGGCCGCGACCACGTCCGCCCGCTGCGTCTCCAGCAACCCCGCCAGCACCAGCGTCGCCTCCGGCCCCGCGATCGCCGCCAGTTCCGGCGCCATCGAGATCAGCGGCCCGGCCAGGATATTGGCGACGACCAGGTCATAGGGCGCCCCCGCCATGATCGGATCGGCCAGCGCCCCATCGGCGACGATCAGCGCGACCCCGTCGACGCCGTTGATCGCGGCATTCTCGGCGGTCACGTCGATCGCGATCGGATCGATATCGGTCGCCACGACCTTCGCCTCGGGCCAGAGGTGCCGCGCGGCGAAGGCGAGCAGCCCGGTGCCGGTGCCCACGTCGATGGCGTTCGCCACCCGCTCGCCCGCCATGGCGTCGAGCATGGCCAGGCAACCGCTGGTCGTCTCATGATGCCCGGTGCCGAAGGCGCGGCCCGCCGGGATGTGGAAACCGCGCAGCCCCTCGGGCACCGCCTCGTCGCCGGTGTGGACGAAGAACCGCCCGACCGCCAGCGGCGCCAGCCCCGCCTGGCTGATCGTCACCCAGTCCTGCGCGGGCACATGCTCGACCGTGGCGGGGTGGTCGCCCGCGCTCGGCACCAGCGCGCGGATCGCGGCGATGGTGGCGGCATCGGGCTCCGCCTCGAAATAGGCGTCGAGCCGCCAATGCTCGCGGTCGTCCTCCACCTCCTCGGTGGTCATGATGACCGCCTCGATCGCCAGATCGTCGGCCGCGTCGATCGCCTCCGCCTCGTCGCGGGTGCAGGGCAGGGTCAGCTTCCAGCTGTCAGCGGACATAGCTTGCTCCATTGATGTCGAGGACCGCGCCGGTCATCGAAGGCGGCGCATCGGTGCACAGGAAACGGACGGTCGCGGCGACTTCCTCGGGCGAGGCGACGCGGCCGAGCGGGATGTCGGCGAGCAGCTTGTCCCCGCCCCGGCTGGCCAGATAGTCGTCGGCCATGCCGGTCATCGTGAAGCCGGGGCAGACGGCAAAGGCCAGGATGCCTTGCGCGGCATAGCCCCGCGCGATCGTCTTGGTCATCGCGACCATGCCGCCCTTGGACGCGGCATAATGCCAATGGGCGGGCGAGTCGCCGCGATAGGCGGCGCGGCTGGCGATGTTGACGATCCGGCCGCCCTGCCCCCGCGCCTGCCAGTGCAGCACCGCCAGACGGCAGAGTTCGGCCGAGGCGGTCAGGTTGACCTGCATCGTCCGCGCCCAGCTGTCCGACCAATCGTCGGCGTCGAGCGGGCTGGCCTCGAAGATGCCGGCATTGTTGACCAGCACATCGATCGCCCCGCCCGCTTGTTCCAGCGCCGCGGCCCAGAGGCGGGCGGGCGCGCCCTCCTCCGACAGATTCACGGCGATGCCGCTGCGCGTGCCATGCCCCAGCACGCGCGTTTCGGGCAGATCGCCCAGGGTCGATGCGATGGCCGCGCCGATGCCTCGGCTGCTTCCGGTTACCAGGATCGTCGTCATGCCGTGCCCGTGCCGGGCGCATGCGGGCGCGTCAACAGGGTCGATTAGGCGGCGACGCGCACCACGAACTGGCTGGCGCTGGCCTTCAGGTCGCCCAGCTGGCTGTCGAGATGATCGAAGCCGCGTCCGACCCGGTCGATCTCCTGCGCGACGCTTTCGGTATCCTCGCGGATCGCGGCGATGGTGTGCGACATCGAATCGGCCGCCAGCGCGGTTTCGTCGACGGCGGCGGTGATCGCGGTCACGGTCTGCGCCTGCGCCTCCATGGCGTGGCGGATATGCTCGGCCGAGGCCTGCAATTCGGTGACCGTCGCCTTGATCGAGGCGTTGGTCTCGACCGTGGAGCGGGTCGCGGCCTGGATCGCGGCGATCTTGGTGGCGATGTCGTCGGTCGCGCGCGCGGTCTGGCTGGCGAGGCTCTTGACCTCCTGCGCGACGACCGCGAAGCCGCGGCCCGCATCCCCGGCGCGCGCGGCCTCGATCGTGGCGTTCAGCGCCAGGAGATTGGTCTGGCCCGCAATGTCACGGATCAGGCCCAGGATCGATTCGATCGACTTGGCATGATCCGACAGCATCTCGGACATGCCGACCGCCTGGCCCGCCTGGTCGGCGGCGCGGTTGGCGACGTCGGCGGCCTGGTCAACCTCGGCCCGGGCATCCTCGATCGCGCGGATCAGGCCGGCGGCGGTCTGTGCCGCCTCACGCATCGCGACCGCCGACTGCTCGGCGGCGGCGGCGACCTCGCTCGACTTGCCCAGCATCCCGCGCGTCGAGAGCGAGGCGTCCTGCGCCTGGCGACGCAGATCCTGTCCCTCGACCGAGGCGTTTTCGACCACCGCGACGATGCCGTTGCGGAAATCCCCGGCGAGCCGCTCGCGCTCGCGATCGGCGCACCAATTCTCATAGCCCGAGAAGAGCTCGACGGTCAGTTCGGTTTCCATGCCGAACAGGCGGAGCAGCGTGTCGACCGCCACCGCCCGGCGCGGATCGTCGGCGGACATTTCCTCCATCAGGATCTTCAGCGCGGCCCGGTCGCTGGCGCAGGACATGGCCAGCGCGTCCATCGGCATGACGCCCGCGGCATAGGCCGAGGCCACCGAACGCCCCAGCGACTCCACCCAGTCGCGCCCCGACAGGTGGCAGAAGCGGTTGCGCAGATAGGCATTGCCCGTGACCCGGCGGCGTTCCTCGTCCAGCGGCGTCCAGTCGGGCTGTCCGGGATTGGCGGCGCGCCAATAATCCCAATAGGCATCGACGACCTCCTGCGCGCGCGGCTCGATCACCGGCCACAGCTCGGCGGCCTGCCGGATCAGCATGCCATCCCCCCCGTCAAAGGCCCGGATCCGCGCGTCGAGATCGATCGCGGCGGTGATGACCGTGGGCGGGGGCAGATCGGTCTTGGGCTGGGAATTCGGCTGGGACTTGGGCACGCAGGCTCCCCGTTTCAGGCACTTGGAATCGTTCGATGCGACCTTGCGTGAAAAGCGTTAAGGGCCGGTTAGCCGCGTTGCGCCCCTCCCCTGGCCGCCATCCCGCCCCGCAATCAATCTCGCCTCGCGACTTGCATCCTGTCGGCGTCTTCACCATAGGCGTATCCGCAAACCAGCCCGACTTTAGACTGTTCGAGGATCTGCCCTTGGCCGCCCGCAACACCGCACGCCCGCTCTCCCCGCATCTCCAGATCTGGAAATGGGGTCCCAACATGCTGGTCTCCATCCTGCACCGCGCCACCGGCACGGGCATGGCGACCGTGGGTGCGGCGCTTCTCGTCTGGTTCCTGGCGGCCGTCGCCGCGGGGCCGGAAAGCTATGCGACGTTCCGCGACGTCTTCACCGTCGAGTCGGGCAGGCTGAACATCATCGGCTATGTCGTCGGTATCGGCCTGACCGCCTGCCTGTTCCAGCACATGGCCAATGGCATCCGCCACCTGTTCATGGATGTCGGCGCGGGCTTCGAGCTGAAGTCGAACAAGCGTCAGGCGCAAGCCACCATCGTCTTCGCCGTCGTGATGACGGTGGCCTTCTGGCTCTATCTGGGGATCAAGTGATGCGTTCCGGAACCGCGATCGGCCGCGTGCGCGGCCTGGGCTCGGCCAAGTCGGGCACCCATCACTGGTTGAACCAGCGCCTGACGGCGGGCTCCAACTTCCTGCTGGTCGTCTGGCTGCTGATCTCGATCCTGCGCCAGCCGTCCTTCGACTATGCCTCGGTCCATCTGTGGCTGGCCAATCCCTGGGCCGCCATCCCGATGGCGATGCTGGTCGCCTCGATCTTCTATCATATGCGCCTGGGCCTGCAGGTCGTGATCGAGGATTATGAGCAGGACCAGAACCGGGTCGCGCTGCTCGTCGTCATGAACCTGTTCGTCTTCACGATCGCCGCCATCGCCATTTTCTCGATCCTCAAGATCGCCTTCGGAGCCGCTGCATAATGTCCGCTGCCGCTTACAAGATCATCGACCATACCTATGACGCCGTCGTCGTGGGTGCGGGCGGCTCGGGCCTGCGCGCCACCATGGGCATCGCCGAGGCCGGTCTGAAGACCGCCTGCATCACCAAGGTGTTCCCGACGCGCAGCCATACCGTGGCCGCCCAAGGCGGCATCGCCGCGTCGCTGGGCAATATGGGTCCGGATCACTGGACCTGGCACATGTACGACACCGTCAAGGGGTCGGACTGGCTGGGCGACCAGGACGCGATCGAATATCTGTGCCGCGAGGCGCCCGCCGCCGTGTACGAGCTGGAGCACGCAGGCGTGCCGTTCAGCCGCACCGAAGAGGGCAAGATCTATCAGCGCCCGTTCGGCGGCATGATGCAGAATATGGGCGAGGGCCCGCCCGCGCAGCGCACTTGCGCCGCCGCCGACCGTACCGGCCATGCCATGCTGCACGCGCTGTACCAGCAGTCGCTGAAGTATGACGCGGACTTCTTCATCGAATATTTCGCGCTCGACCTGATCATGGACGAGCAGGGCAATTGCCGGGGCGTGATCGCGTTGTGCATGGAAGACGGGTCGATCCACCGCTTCCGCGCGCACAATGTCGTGCTGGCGACCGGCGGCTATGGCCGCTGCTATTTCTCAGCCACCTCGGCGCACACCTGCACGGGTGACGGCGGCGGCATGGTGCTGCGTGCGGGCCTGCCGCTCCAGGACATGGAGTTCGTGCAGTTCCACCCGACCGGCATCTACGGCGCGGGCGTCCTCATCACCGAGGGTGCGCGCGGCGAAGGCGGCTACCTCACCAACTCCGAGGGCGAGCGCTTCATGGAGCGTTACGCGCCGTCGGCCAAGGACCTGGCCAGCCGCGACGTCGTGTCGCGTTCGATGGCGATGGAAATCCGCGAAGGGCGCGGCGTCGGCAAGGAGGGGGATCATATCTACCTCCATCTCGACCATATCGACCCGAAGGTCCTGGCCGAGCGCCTGCCCGGCATCACCGAAACCGGCAAGATCTTCGCCGGTGTCGACCTGACCCGCCAGCCGCTGCCCGTCACGCCGACCGTCCACTATAATATGGGCGGCATCCCGACGAACTATCATGGCGAAGTCGTCCGCCTGAAGGACGGCAACCCGGATTCGGTCGTCCCCGGCCTGTTCGCGGTCGGCGAAGCGGCCTGCGTGTCGGTGCACGGCGCGAACCGCCTGGGCTCCAACTCGCTGATCGACCTTGTCGTGTTCGGCCGTGCAACTGGCCTGCGCATCAAGGACACGCTGAAGCCCGGCACGCCGCACGCGCCACTGCCCAAGGGGTCGGAAGAGCTGGCGCTGGGTCGCCTGGATCACTTCCGCAACGCCGCCGGTGGCTCGACCACCGCGCAGGTGCGCAGCGAGATGCAGAAGACGATGCAGCGCCACTGCGCCGTGTTCCGCACCGACGAGCTGCTGACCGAAGGCCGCCAGATGATCCGCGCCACCTATGACCGGATGAAGGACATCGGGATCAAGGATCGCTCGCTGATCTGGAACACCGATCTGGTCGAGACGCTGGAGCTGGACAACCTGATCAGCCAGGCGGTCGTGACGATGGAGTCGGCGCTGAACCGCAAGGAAAGCCGCGGCGCGCATGTGAACGAGGACTTCCCCGAGCGCGACGACGCCAACTGGATGAAGCACACCGTCGCGACGTTCGACGGCTGGGGTGGCCAGGGCGGCGGCGTCGCGATCGACTATCGCCCGGTCCACGACTACACGCTGACCGACGATATCGAGTATATCAAGCCGAAGAAGCGGGTCTACTAAGGCCAGGTTTTACGGTTCGGGATGAAGGGGCTGGCGAGCGATCGCCGGCCCTTTTTTGTTTTCGGATCGCTCATCGCAGCGTCCTCTTCTTACTCCCCTCCCGCAGGCGGGAGGGGTTGGGGGAGGGAAAGCCCCAAGCGATGTCGCCCGTGGAGAGAGCCCTCCCCCCATCCCCCTCCCGCCTGCGGGAGGGGGAGCGCCCAGCCGCGCGCGATATACTCCATCCGACCTTCCGTAATCATTTCGCATGCGCAGCGGAACGCGAGCGGCGGGGATGGGTTCACTCGGCATGTCCGCATCCGCTATGCTTTCGTCCATGCTGGCCGACCTCGCCCCGCCCCCGCCCCGCCTGTCCGCCGAGGACAGCCTGTTCCTCGACTTCGACGGCACCCTCGTCGACTTGGCCGACAATCCCGAGGGGGTGCATGTCAGCACCGCGCTCGCCGACCGGCTGGATGCGCTGGCCGCGCATATGCCCGGCCGTCTCGCCATCGTCAGCGGCCGCTCGATCGCGCAGCTCGATGCGCTGTTCGGCCTGCAGGCGCAGCATTTCACGCTGGCGGGCAGCCACGGCGCCGAGCGCCGCAGCCCCGAGGACGGCCATAGCCGTCCCGAAAAGCCCGACCATCTCGCCACCGCGACCGAGGAAATGCGCGCCGTCGCCGAGGCGAACGATCTGTATTTCGAGACCAAGAGCTTCGGCGCGGGGCTGCATTATCGCCGCAATCCGCAGGCCGAACCGCTCGCCTTGCGCGAAGCCGCCGCCATCGCCGAGCGCCATGGCCTGACCCTGCAACCCGGCAAGATGATGGTGGAAATCCGCCTGCCCGGCGACAAGGGCCAGGCGATCGAGACCTTGATGGAAAGGCCCGCCATGCGTGGCACCATCCCGATCTTCTTCGGCGACGACGTGACCGACGAGGATGGTTTCGCGGCCGCCGCCGCACTTGGGGGTGCCGGGGTGCTGGTCGGCCCGATGCGCGAAACCGCCGCGCGCTATCGCCTGCCCGATGTCGCCGCCGTCCACTCATGGCTCGCCCAAGCGCTGGAGAATGCCGAATGACGCAACAGGATCTGAATCTCTGGCCGATCGGCAATTGCCAGGTTTCCGCGCTGATCGACTCGACGGGGCGGTTCGTCTGGGGTTGCGTGCCGCGCGTCGATGGCGACCCGGCCTTTTGCGCGCTACTGGGCGATGGCGAGCCGGAGACGGGCTATTGGGCGATCGAGCTGGAGGACCGGGTCTCGACCACGCAGGGCTATCTGCGCAACACGCCGATCCTGGTCACCACGCACATGGATGACCGGGGCAACGGCATCGAGATCACCGATTTCTGCCCGCGTTTCTCGCGCGAGGGCCGCGTCTATCGCCCGACCAGCTATGTGCGGATCGTGCGGCCGATCGGCAGCCCCCGCATCCGCATCGCGCTTCGCGTCGCAACCGACTGGGGCACTCCGACCGAGCGGACGCAAGGGTCCAACCATATCCGCTATCTGATGACGCAGCAGACGCTGCGCCTGACCACCGACGCGCCGGTCGGCCATATCGCCGCCGAGCAATGGTTCCGCCTCGAGCGCCCCATCCACATGTTCCTCGGCCCGGACGAGAGCTTCGCGGGCGTGCTGAGCGAGGCCAGCCGCGCGATGTTGGAGCGCACCACCCATGAATGGCATCACTGGGTGCGCGGCCTTGCCACGCCCGTCGAGTGGCAGGCGGTCGTCATCCGCGCCGCGATCACGCTGAAGCTGTGCCAGCATGAGGAAACCGGCGCGATCGTCGCCGCGCTGACCACCTCTTTGCCCGAACATGCCGATTCGGGGCGCAACTGGGACTATCGCTACTGCTGGATCAGGGACGCCTATTACACGGTGCAGGCGCTCAACCGGCTGGGTGCGCTCGACGTGCTGGAGGGGTATCTCGAATATCTCCGCAATATCGTCGATGCCGCGCGGGGCGGGCATATCCAGCCGCTCTACGGCGTCGGCGGTGAAGCGACCCTGGTTGAGCGGATCGAGACCAAGCTCCCCGGCTATCGCGCCATGGGCCCGGTCCGCGTCGGCAACCAGGCCTATGAGCAGATCCAGCACGACGCGTACGGCCAGATCGTGCTGTCCGATGTGCAGGCCTTTTTCGACACCCGCCTGTTCCGCATGTCGGGGGTCGAGGATTTCCACTCGCTGGAACGCGTCGGCGAGCGCGCCTGGGCCAAGTACGACCAGCCGGATGCGGGGCTGTGGGAGCTGCGCACCAAGAGCCACGTCCACACCTATTCCGCCGCCATGTGCTGGGCGGCGTGCGACCGGCTGGCCAATGCCGCACAGGCGCTGGGGCTGGAGGAGCGCCGCGCCTTCTGGCAGGAGCGCGCCGACCTGATGCGCGAGACGATCGAGCAGGCGGCGTGGCGTCCCGAGACGCAGCGCATGTCGGCGACCTTCGGTGGCGACGATCTGGACGCCAGCATCATCCAGCTGCTCGACCTGCGCTTCCTGTCGCCCGACGATCCCCGTTTCCGCTCGACGCTCGACGCGGTGGAAAAGGGCCTGCGCCGGGGCAGCCATATGTTGCGCTATGCGACCGAGGATGACTTCGGCCTGCCCCATACCGCGTTCAACGTTTGCACCTTCTGGCTGATTGAAGCGTTATATGTGACCGGGCGTCATGCCGACGCCCGCGCGCTGTTCGAGGAGATGGTGGCGCGCTGCACCCCCGCCGGGCTTCTGTCCGAGGATATCGACCCGAATACGGGCGAGCTGTGGGGGAATTATCCGCAAACCTATTCGCTGGTCGGCCTGATCAACTGCGCCGTCCTGCTGAGTAAACCATGGAGTGCCGTGCGATGAGTCGCCTGATCGTCATCTCGAACCGGGTCCAGCCGCCCACCACCGGGCCGGGCGGAAATCAGGGCGGGCTGGCGGTTGCACTTCTCGCCGCGCTGCGCGAACAGGGCGGCATCTGGTTCGGCTGGTCGGGGGAGACCACCGAAGAGTTTAGCGGCCATATCAACTTCCAGCAGGGCGGCGGCGTCACCACCGCGACCATCGACCTGGAAGAACAGGATATCGACGAATATTATAACGGTTACGCCAACCGGACGCTGTGGCCGCTCTTCCACTATCGCATCGACCTGACCGAGTTCGAGCGCGACTTCGACTCCGGCTATGCCCGCGTCAACGAGCGGTTCGCCGAGACGGTGCAGCCGCTGATCGAGCCCGACGATCTGGTCTGGGTCCATGACTATCACCTGATCCCGCTGGGCCGCGATCTGCGCAAGCGGGGGTTCAAGAACCGGATCGGCTTCTTCCTCCACATCCCCTGGCCGCCGGTGCGGCTGCTGATGTCGCTGCCCAGCCATCGCAAGCTGGTGGAATCGCTGTTCGCCTATGACGTGGTGGGCTTTCACACCGAGGACTGGCTCGACAGCTTCCGCGACTATGTGACCAAGGAACTGGGCGGCACGCTGGGCAAGAATGGCGCGGTCACGTGGAACGGCAAGACCATCCAGGCGATCCGCGCACCGATCGGCATCGAGACCAAGGAGTTCGAGGAAGCCGCCAGCGGCCACGACGCCCGCTTCGCGCGCGAACGCATGTATATGTCGGCGACCGGTCGCAGCCTGATCGTCGGCGTCGACCGGCTCGATTATTCCAAGGGGCTGGCCGAGCGTTTCCTGGGCTACGAACGCTTCCTGGCGCAGAATCCGGAACGGCGCGCGCTGGTCTATATGCTCCAGATCGCACCGCCCAGCCGCGAGAAGGTCAACACCTATCAGGAGATCCGCGCCAATCTCGATGCGCTGTCGGGGCGGATCAACGGCGAATATGCCGATATCGACTGGGTGCCGATCCGCTACGTCAACAAGGGGTTTCCGCGGCCCGTGCTGGCGGGCATCTATCGCGCGGCGCGGATCGGGCTGGTGACGCCCTTGCGCGACGGGATGAACCTGGTCGCCAAGGAGTATGTCGCCGCGCAGGACCCGGACGATCCCGGCGTGCTGATCCTGTCGCGCTTCGCAGGCGCGGCCGAGCAGCTGAAAGACGCGGTCCTCATCAATCCCTACAGCGCCGAGGAAATGTCCGACGCCATCGTCCAGGCGCTGGCCATGCCGCGCGACGAACGCATCCGGCGCTGGGAAAGCCTGATCGACAATGTCCGGCGCGAAGACGTGTTCTGGTGGTGCGAACTGTTCCTGGCCGCGCTGCGCGGGGATGGGGTGAAGGACGAAGCGAAGGCGATCGAGGCGGCGGCCCACTGATCCTCCCCGGCACGGGGAGGAATGGAATGCTCCAATCGCCGCCGGGGCAATGCCTCCGGCATCTCCTGCCGGATATATTCCAGCAGCCCCTCGCGTATCTCGCAGCGCAGGTCGAAGGCGATCGCCGCATCCCGCGCGGTCATCAGCCCGCGCACCTCGATCGAATCGGGCTTCACATCCGTCACCTGCATGTTGAAGAACCGCCGGTCCCAGCGCGTGCTCGCCTC
The DNA here is from genome assembly GCF_042867205.1 of Sphingomonas sp. NCPPB 2930. Classification (NCBI taxonomy): domain Bacteria; kingdom Pseudomonadati; phylum Pseudomonadota; class Alphaproteobacteria; order Sphingomonadales; family Sphingomonadaceae; genus Sphingomonas; species Sphingomonas sp. NCPPB 2930. Next base: position 688,633 of record NZ_JBHZQU010000001.1, read on the forward strand.
GACCAGTTCGCCCATTTTCTGGCGCAACCGGGGAATGTCCGCCGCCGGGTCGAGATACCAGAAGACAGACCCCAGCAGCTGGCTGGTCTCGCGCGTCCAGTTCTGGAAGCTGTTCTCCAGGAACTTGGCGACCGGCACGACCAGCCGCCGTTCGTCCCAGATGCGCACCACGACGAAGGTCAGGTGAATCTGTTCGATCCGCCCCCATTCATTATCGATGATGACCACGTCGTCGAGGCGGATCGGCTCGGTAAAGGCCATCTGCACGCCCGCGATCAGGTTCTTGAGCGCGGGCTGCGCGGCGGCACCGACGACGAGCCCTGCGATACCCGCCGAGGCCATCAGCGTGACGCCGATGGTGCGGATGCCGGGTACGCTGAGCAGCATCAGGCAGACGGTCAGGAACACGATCAGGAAGATGCCGATCCGCCCCAATATCTGTGCCCGCGTCCGCTTGCGCCGCGCACGCAGATTATCCTCAACGCTGATGTCGGCGCGCAGGTAGACGACGCCCTGCAGCGCGCGCAGCCCCGCCACCGCAAGCCAGCCGAGAAGCGCGGGCACGCAGAACCCCAGCGCCTGCCGCCATATCTCGCGCCCGTCGCTGGACATCGGGACCAGCCGCATCGCGAAGCTGACCGCGATGGCGATCGCGACCCAGCGCAAGGGCTGGCGGATATGCTCGAGGACCAGATCGTCGCTCTGGCTGGCGGTCCGCCGCGCGGCATGCCCCGCGATCCGCATCGCGACACTGTGGACCAGCACCGCGATCAGGATCGCGACCGCAATGATCGTCACATGTTGAAGCCACAGCCATTCGGCCGGAATGTCGAGCGATCGAAGCCAGCGCATGGGGTGCTAAAGGGTCAAGGGGGCGAAGGTTCCTTTTGATTGCCGGATTCCCATGGCCTTCGACTTCGCTCAGGCGGAACGGAGTGAGGGCGGAACCAAACTCCCAACCTCCGTTCAGCCTGAGCGAAGTCGAAGGCCACGCCCCACCCCTACCCCACACGAAAACGCCCCCCGGCCAAAGCCGGAGGGCATCCTCGTCAAACCCCGATCACCGCGCCGGGCGGACCGCCCCCGTGGGGGCGGGAGCCGGAGCCCCGGCGGGCGGCGGGGGCGGCGGTACGGGGGTGCCCTGCGGGGCCTGGCCGTTCACCGGCGGCGGCGGAGGCGGGGGCACCGCACCCGGCACCCCCGGACCACCCGGTGCGCAGCCACCCGGCGGCGGGGGCGGAGGAGCACCGGGGCCACCCGGCGCACCCGGACCGCCGGGGGGCGGCGGAGGCGGCGGGCCATCGCCACGCGGGCCACCAGGGCCGCCGGGACCGCGCGGACCTCCCGGCGGGGGCGGGGGCGGGCCGACCGGGGTCACCGTCCCTTGCGGATTGACCAGATACTGGGCGTGCATCAGCCCGTCGTCATAGCGGCCCTGCACCATCACGTTGCTGCCGACCACCGGCATCGCGTCACGGTTGCTGGCGACCATCGCCCGGCCGGTGGCGTCCTGCACCACGAAGCGGTCGCCAAAGACCTCGGCCACCCGCCCCTTGGCGGTGACGATGCCGCTGGTCGAGGCCAGCTTGGCGATCGGCGTCGGAATGGTCGGCGCCATGGTGACGGTCGGCCGGGTCATCGAGACGGCGGCGGCACCGCCGCCCGCGCCCAGCGTGATCAGGGCCGCTGCGGCGACCGCCAGCGGGGCCTTGCCTTGCAGCCGGGGAGTCGGGAAATTCCATCGAGACATGCTGTCCTCCTTGGTTGATGTCCCGCTTTTAGGTGATTCGCCCCGATGCCCGCTGAACCACGCGGTTCAGATTGGGTTTAAGCAATCGGCCGATAGCCGGGGTCGGTCGGGGACAAGAGGGAAAGGGGATCATGCGTATCCTGTTGGTCGAGGATGACGCCGCTTTGGGCCCCGCCATCGCGCGCGCGCTGCGGGCCGAGCATTGCGCGGTCGACCTGTTCGCCAGCGGCGTCGATGCGGGCCATGCGGGCGACACCGAAATCTATGACGCCGCCGTGCTCGACCTCGGCCTGCCCGATGGCGACGGCATGACCCTGCTCCGCCAGTGGCGCGAGGCGGGGCGGGCCCTGCCCGTGCTGATCCTGACCGCGCGCGACGGCTGGTCGGACAAGGTGGCGGGGTTCAAGGCGGGGGCGGACGATTATTTAACCAAGCCCTTCCGCGTCGAGGAACTGGTGATGCGGCTGCGCGCGCTGGTCCGCCGCTCGGCGGGCCACGCCCAGCCGCGCCTGACCTGCGGCCCCCTGTCCTTCGACAGCCAGACCGGGCAGTTCGAGCTGGACGGCCTGCCGCTGAAGCTGACCGCGTTCGAATGGCGCGTCCTGTCCGCGCTGATGCTGCGCAAGGAGGCGGTCATCCCCCGGCTGGAACTGCTCGAGCGGATCTATGAGGGCGATGCCGATGTCGATTCCAACAGCCTGGAGGTGATCGTCGGGCGGTTGCGCAAGAAGGTCGGCGCGGCGCTGATCGAGACGGTGCGCGGGCTGGGCTATCGCCTGACCGCCGGTGAGGCCGCATGAGGATGCCGCGTTCGATCCATGGCCGGATGATCGTCATCTCGGGCACCGCGATCCTCGCCGCGCTGCTGCTCGCGGGTTGGGCGCTGACCAGCGCGCTGGAGGGGATCGTGACGCACGGGCTGGACCAGCGGCTCGATTCGGAGATCGCCGTCCTCGCCGCCGCGATCGGGCCGGACGGACGGGTCGACCGCGCGCGCATCGCCGATCGTCGCGGGCTGCTGGAGCCCGAGCCGGGCTGGCGCTGGCGGATCATGGGGCCTGACGGCACGCTAGGATCGGGCGATTTCCCGCCACTCGTCACGCCGCATCCCCCCGGCCCCGGCCCCGGCCCCGGCCCGGACGAAGCCGGTCGTTCCCCCGCCCCGCCGCCACCGGGCCCCGCCATCCAGGGCCCCCGCCCCGCCGAGGGTCGGACCGAACAGGGCGTGCGCGTCCATGCCCGGCAGATCGCCATCCCCTCCTCGCGCGGGCCCGTGACGATCACCGCCGCCGCCCCGCGCGCGGTCGTCGCACAGCCGATCCGCGCCGCGCTGGTCCCGTTGCTGGCGATGCTGGCCGGGCTGGGGGTGTTGCTGGCGGCGGCGAGCCTGATCCAGCTGCGGCTGGGGCTGCGTCCGTTGCGGCGGCTGCGCGATCAGGTGGCGGCGATCCGGGGCGGGACGCTGAGCCAGGTCGATGAGGACCAGCCCGCCGAGCTTCGCCCGCTCGCGGTCGAACTCAACGCGATGGCCGCCGATAGCGAGCGCGCGCTGGCCACCGCGCGCGCCTCCGCCGCCAATCTGGCGCATGCGCTCAAGACGCCGGTCGCCACGCTGGCGCTCGATCTGGCGGGTGATCCGCCCCGCGCGGCGCAGGTCGCGCGGATCGATGCCACCATTCGCCATCACCTCGCGCGGGCGCGGGTCCAGAACGGGGCGGTACGCGCCGCGACGGCGCTCGCCCCCGCGATCCGCGACCTGACCCATGCGATCGGGCGGCTCCATGCCGATCGCGGCATCGCCCTGTCCGCCGACATGGCGGACGATCTGGCGGTGGCGATGGACGCGCAGGATCTGGACGAGGTCGCGGGCAATCTGATCGACAATGCCGCCCGCCATGCCCGCACCCGCGTCCTGATCGCGGCGTGGGCGGAGGAACGACAGATCCGCCTGACCGTGTCGGACGACGGCCCCGGCATCGCCGAGGCGGATCGGATTCGCGCGACCCAGGCGGGGGCGCGGCTGGACGAGCGGGGCGACGGGCATGGCTTCGGCCTGTCGATCGCGCGCGAACTGGCCGAGCTTCATGGCGGGCGACTGATCCTCGACGAAGCGACGGGGGGCGGGCTGGCCGCCACCGTACTGCTGCCCCGCGCCGCCCGCACCGCCTAGACAGGAGAGCATGATGATCCCCCGCCCCGCCCGCCTCCGCCCGATATGCCTGCTCCCCATGTTGGCCCTGCTGCTTCAGGCGCAAACGCCGGTTCCGGTCGCGCCGCCCTCGCCCGCCGACATTTATGGCCCACTATTCGCCGCCGTTCAGGAGGCGCAGGTCTTTCCCGACGGCAAGACCTTCGCCGATGCGGTGCCGCGCGAAGCGCCGCAGGCGATCCTGGCCGCCTATGCGCGTGAGAAGCCGGTGGACAAGGCGGCGCTGGCGGCTTTCGTCCACCGCCATTTCTCGGTGCGCGGCGACGAGGCAAAGGCCCGCCCGCCGCTGCGCGCGCGCATCCGCGACCTGTGGCCCGTGCTGGGCCGCGCGCCCTTCGCCGCGACGCCGGGCTCCTCCGCGCTGGGGCTGAACCGCGGCTATATCGTGCCCGGCGACCGGTTTCAGGAAATCTATTACTGGGACAGCTATTTCACGATGCTGGGGCTGAAGGCCGATGGCCAGGCGCCGCTGGTCGAGGCGATGCTCAACAATTTCGTCGATCTGGTCGAGCGATACGGCCATGTCCCGAACGGAACGCGCAGCTATTATCTCAGCCGCTCGCAGCCGCCATTCCTGGCGCTGATGATGGACCTGTCCGACGATCGCGACCCGGCGCTGGCGAAGCGGCGGCTGGCGGCGCTGATCCGCGAGCATGACTATTGGATGGCGGGGGCGGGCTGTCTGGATGCCAGCGGTGCCTGCAGGCATGTTGTGCGGATGCCCGATGGCAGCCTGCTGAACCGTTATTGGGACGCGCGCGATACGCCGCGCGACGAGAGCTGGCGCGAGGATCGCGCAACCGCCGCCAGGGCCGCGCCCCGCCCCGCCGCGATCGTGCAGCGCGACCTGCGCGCGGCGGCGGAGTCGGGCTGGGACTTCAGCTCGCGCTGGCTGGGCGACCCGATGCGGCTGGAAACGATCCGCACCACCGATATCGTACCTGTCGACCTCAACAGCCTGTTGTGGATCGGTGAAACCCGCATCGCCGCGCGGGCCAGGGCCGCCGGGGACGACGCGACCGCGCAGCGTTTCGCCGCCATGGCGATGCGGCGAAAGGCGGCGATCGACCGCTATCTCTGGGTCGCCGGGGAACGGCGCTTCGCCGATTGGGACCGGGTGGCCCGGCGCCCGACGGCGGCACGCACCGCCGCCTCGCTCTTCCCGCTGTTCGCCGGGCTGGCGAGTGCCGAGCAGGCGCGCGCGGTCGCCGAATCCACCCGCGCTACGCTGGTCGGCGAGGGTGGGCTGCGCACCACCAATATCCGGTCGGGCCAGCAATGGGATGCCCCCAATGGCTGGGCGCCGCTGCAATGGATCGCGGTCGAGGGGCTGGGCCGCTATGGCGAACAGGCGCTGGCCAGGGACATTGCCCGCCGCTGGATCGCGACCGTCGCGCGGACCTATGCCGAGACGGGCAAGCTGCTGGAAAAATATGATGTCGAGGAACGGCGGCCCGGCGGCGGCGGGGAATATCCCACGCAGGACGGGTTCGGCTGGACCAACGGGGTCACGGCGGCGATGCTGGAGCGGTGGCCGGAACTGACCCCTTCGGATGGTGCGCCCCGATAAGGGGTTCGCGCGGAGGCGCGAACAAAAACTCTCCCCCCGCCCCGGACTTCGTGTAGCGGACCCCGCATGACCGACATTCCGCACACCGTCCTGGGCATCGACTTCGGCACCACCAACTCGGTCATCGCGCGTGCCCAGGGCGGGCAGTCGCATCTCGTCCCCCTCAAGGGGCCCAAGGACGCCGATCCGGTCTTCCGTTCGGCGCTGTGCTTCTGGGAGGATGACGGGATCGCGGTCGAGGCGGGGCCCTGGGCGATCGCCGAATATCTCGACTTTCCGGGTGGCAGCCGCTTCATCCAGTCGTTCAAGTCGGTCGCCGCCTCGCCCGTGTTCGAGCATGCGACGGTCTTCGACAAACGCTATCGCTTCGAGGAACTGGGTCGCACCTTTCTCGACCGGATGGCGGCGCATGGCGGCGGTGCCCTGGACGGCAAGGCGGCGCGGATCGTGGTCGGGCGGCCAGTGGAATATGCCGGGCACCGCCCCGACGAGGCGCTCGCACGCCAGCGTTACGACGCGATGTTCGCGCGGCTGGGGGCGGAGATCCACTATGTCTATGAACCGCTGGGCGCGGCGTTCAGCTATGCCTCGCGGATCACCGAGCCCGCGACCGTCTTGGTCGCCGATTTCGGCGGCGGCACCAGCGACTTTTCGATCGTCCGCATCGCCGCGCCCGGCGCCGAACGCCGCTGCGAGCCGCTGGGCCATGCCGGTGTCGGCATTGCGGGGGATCGGTTCGACCAGCGGCTGATCGATCACCTCGTCCTGCCGCTGCTGGGCGCGGGCGGCCAATATCGGTCGTTCGACAAGGTGCTGGAGATTCCGCGCGGCTATTTCGCCGATTTCGGCGACTGGTCGCGCCTGGCGCTGATGCGCAACCGCAAGACGCTGGCCGAGCTGGAGAAGCTGCGCCGCGCCGCGCTCGACCCGGAGGCGATCGGGCGGATGATCGCGATCATCGAGGAGGAGCAGGGATACCGGCTCTACGATGCGGTCGGCCGGGTGAAGCGCGACCTGTCGGCGGCGGAGGAGGCGCGGTTCCGGTTCGAGGGCGGCGGCCTGTCGATCGAGGCGGGTGTCAGCCGGAAGGATTTCGAAAGCTGGATCGCCCCCGATCTGGCGCGGATCGAACAGGCGGTCGACCGGGCGATGACGGCGGCGGCGACCGGGCCGGAGCGGATCGACCAAGTGTTCCTGACCGGCGGCACCTCGCTGATGCCCGCGATCCGGCGGATGTTCGAGATGCGCTTCGGCGAGGGCAAGATCGCGACCGGCGGCGAACTCACCTCGATCGCGCATGGTCTGGCGCTGATCGGCGAGCAGCCGGATATTGCCGCCTGGGCGGTGTAAAAGCCCCTCCCGCAAGCGATGCCCTCGGTGAGACTCCCTGCCCTCCCCCATCCCCTCCCGCCTGCGGGAGGGGAGCGGCTAGAGGCCAGGGCGGGGTTCTATCAGAACCCCTTCTTCAGCGTCACGAACCACTGGCGCGGCGCGCCCGCGAGCAGCGTCTGGTTGTCGCCGCTGGCGGTGAAGCCGTTGGTGCCGATGGTCGAGATATAGCGCTTGTCGGTCAGGTTGGTCACGCTGCCCTCGATCGAGAAGCCGCCCCAGGCCTCGGGCAAGCGATAGCCGATGCTGGCATCGACCAGAACGCGACCCGCCACCGACTGGTCGTTCAGATAGGTGAAGTAGCGCTTCGACATATAATCCGCGCCGACCCGGCCGAAGAACCGGCTGTCGTCATAGACCAGCTCGCCCTTGACCATGTTCTGCGGCGTGTCGACGACATAGCGGCCCTTTTCGGCCAGCAGGTTGCCCGAACCGTCGCGCACCGTCTGCTGATAGGTCGCATGATTGTACGAATAGCTGGCCAGCGCCGAGAAGGCGGGGGTCAGGCGGTAGAAGGCCGAAACCTCCGCGCCATAGCTTTCCACGCCGCCGACATTGTTCAGCGTCGGCGGAATGCCCTGGATCGCGGTGCCGACCGAATAGGTCAGCAGGCGGTCGGAAAAGTCGATATAATAGCCGACCGCCGACAGTTGCAGCCCGCCGGTGCGATAGCGCAGGCCCCCCTCGGCCGTCTTGGACTTTTCGGGGCGCACCGTGTTGGCGACCGCATTGAACGCCGCCTGGCTGATCGAGAAGGGCGGTGCGGTCGCGGCGGCGACGAAGGCGCGCATATTCTCGGTATAGCTGGCGAAGACCTCCGCCTGGTTGCCCAGGTGCAGCACCGCGCCGATCTGCGGCAGGAACCAGTCCTGGCTCTTGATCCGGCCGCGCGCCAGCGTGCCCGCCAGCACATTGGCCTGGTTGCGCACCCGCATCCCCTTCCAGCCGCCGTTGATGGTCAGCTGGCCGATGTCGAGCGTGTCGCCGACCGAATATTGCAGCGTCTCGGTGTCGTACTTGCCGTTCCACGCGGTCGACATCGGATTGCTCTGATAGTCCAGCGCGTTGCGGTTCGGCGTCGCGGTATCGGTCATGCCATAGAGGCGACGCGCCTGGTGCAGCGTGTTGCTCTCATACCAGCCGGTCAGCGCCAGCGTGTTGGCGCCGGTGGTCAGCGCCAGCTTGGCGATGGTCCCCGCGCGGTCGAGGCTATATTCGGTCGTGCGGAAGGACAGCGGCGCGGGGTTGGTGATCGGCGTGCCGTCGGCATTGGGCGCGCCCAGCGTGGTCGGGCTGTAGGGCGTGATCCACGACCCCTGTCCCTTGTTATGATGATAATAGCTGGTCGAGGTCAGCGACAGGCTGTCGGTCAGCTTGGCGTCGAAGGTCACGCCGCCCAGATAGTCGCGGCGCAGACCCGCCGCGTCGTAATAGCCGTCGTCCAGCGTGATGCCGCTCGGCAGGCCGATCCCGCCCCCGGCATAGGGCGCGGAAAAGCCGTTCAGCGATCCGTTCGCCTTCTGATAGGCCGCCGCCGCCGCGCCGTTGGTCGCCTGTTTGGCATAGAGGATCGCCAGCGGATAATTGTTGCTGATATTGTCGTTGAAATAGCCGCGACGCTTGATGATATCGAGGCTCAGGTCCTGATAGTCGTTCTCGCGACGGTCGGAGAAGTTGAAGAAGCCGGTGATCGAGCCGCGATCGCCGAAATCCTTGACGATCTTGGCATTGGCCTGATGCTGGCGCTGGCTGCCATAGCCCTTCCACTTGTCGGTGGTCAGATAGGCATAGCTCAGATAGCCCTTCAGCCCGCCGCCCAGGTCGCCGCTGTCGACACGAATGAAGGCGCGCGCGGTATCGTTGCTGCCATAGGTGCCCGACGCGGCGATCCCGGCCGTGTCCGACGGGGTGCGGCTGGTGAACTGGATGGTGCCGCCCAGATTGCTGGTCGAGGCGGTGCCCAGCGCGCCCGCGCCCTGCGCGACGCTGGTCGAGGCGATATTCTCCGAGATGATCGCGCGGCTGATGTGCAGGCCGTTGGTCGGGCCATAGCTCATATCGCCGAGCGGCACGCCATCGAGCGTGAAGCCCAGCTGGTTCTGGTTGAACCCGCGCAGCGAGATCTTGGTCGACCATTCATAGGCGCCGAAGGGATCGGCCGACTGGAAGTTCACGCCGGGCAGCTTGGAGATCGCCTTGAGCGGCGACGTGCCGGGGGTCAGCCGGTCGAGATCGGCGGCGGTGACGGTCTGGACCTGGCGGCTCTGACCGAAGCCCAGCACCACGACGTCACCCGAATTGCCCGACTGATCGGTATCGGTCGTGCTGGGGTCGGCGACCACCGGGTCGCTCGCCGTGCCGGTAACAGCGGCCTGCGCGGGCAACCCCTGCGCCGCGACGCCGGGTGCGATCAGCGCGACCGTCGCGACACCGACCAGATACTTCACCATGATGTTTCGCCCCCAAATGGCTCGTTAACCCAATGGAGCGGGCGCATGGGGCCGGCGCGTGACATCATGGCGACAGCGTAATGACCGGTTTGTGACGGCCTGCCGTTGTGGCTTTGCGGTCACGTACTTTTCCTCCCCTGCAAGGGGGAGTGTTTACCCCGGACTCTGCAGGCGTTTTCTGGCGAGGAATATGTCGAGGGTGATCTCGAGCATGTTTTG